>NZ_JAALBT010000029.1:0-21310 GCF_011077905.1 Providencia sp. M-27
ATCCCCTGGGCGAAATGCGCCTGGTAAGCAGAGTTTTTGAAATGTAAGGCCTTTGAATAAGACAAAAGGCTGCCTCATCGCTAACTTTGCAACAGTGCCGGTTTAAGGTCGTCTTTGTTTGGTTCATAACGTCAAGTATTGCCTATATTTCTCTTTTGTTTACAGCGCTATTTTACCCGAAATCTCACTGATATTCATGACACAGTTGCCCTGGGGCTGAGTTAAGACGTTAGTCAAATGCGAAGTCTTTAAAAGCACACTGACTACGTTAGCACCTTTTTCGCAATGTTAGTGGTCTGGGTGTTCTAACGAAGGTGTATCCTGAGTCAGACCCGTTTTTGCAATACTGTCAGTCAGCGAATTAATATTTTTTTCCATCTTAAGGCGAGCATCGTGATTGTCTTTTTCTTTTTTTGCCCGGAAAAGCATGGCATCCACGGCTCGGGTATGCACCGCGCTCATCGGCACGCCGGACATGACAACTGCATTGAGATAGTCAATGGCGGGACGCTCGTCCTCTGGCCCATAGCCCAATTTGTCGTAGGCATCCTTAGACACCGTATAAAGCAATTCAATTTCACTGACTGTTAACAGAGCCTTGAACTTAGGCAAAGCCCCATAGAAGAACAGACGAGTTAAGACCAGGATGCTACCACAACCCAGCGCGTAGTACCCCGCCAGATCCATTACACGGTGAAATTCTGAGTCACCGAAACCGACCAGATGGGTACATAAATAAGTAAAGCCATACAAGACCACAAAAAATAACATTGGCGTCAGCACAGCCGACAAGAGGATATTTTCAATAAACACAGTGACCTTCAGCATACGGCTATTACTCTGCCGTTGCAGGTACAGTTGAATGTCTGTCTTATCCATATTCATCATGCTCTCTTTGAGCACTCAAACCGTTCGTGTTAGACGGTCTGAGCGTTACGATATTTAGGGGCGGCTATACGACCGTTTTGTTTTTTCAATGGCAGATTCGAATGTCTGGCTCAAGGCGTTCAGCTTGGAATCACGTTCATCCGCCTCGACCAATGCGTTAATTTTTCGCCGGTGGCGATAATTCATTGGGATCCCTTCCCTGATCAGAGTGTCGAGGTAATCAATACCCGACTTTTGTATTGACTCTGAACACCCCATTTCTTGGTATACGCTGAACGTTTTGGAACAAAGCGCCTCGATTTCACTTACTTCCAGCAGCGGGCACAGGCGTGGAAACACACACGAATAGTACAAATGCACAAAGGCCAGCAAGCAGACACAGCCCCCGGTAAAGAAGCACAACGGGATGAATAAGAGCTCATCCACAATTTTCGGCATGATGATCAGGTGAGCGATAGAAAACAGCAACGCCATGATAAGGAAGGAGATAAGCGGTGGTGTGAGGATGCAGTCCATCAGACGTGTGAACTTCAACAACCCACAGGAGCTTTGACGTTGTAGGTACAATTTGATGTCAATTTGTTCAGTTTTCATGTTGTCCTCTTCGGTTAACGGTCGTTTGCTTTTTTCTGTACATCTTCACATTTGGGCGAAACCCCGTGCGAGCCCTGCTCTTGCGCACTCAGGATCCACCAGCCATTTTCGACTTTATGCCTTGGGCTCAACCCGTCATCATCCGCCCAACGCATTGCTACCACGAAGTTATAATTGTTAAGCCAGCGGACAGCTGTTTGACAGTACAAGGCATTTTGCAGCATTGCTTTAATGCGATTGCTGATTTTTTTTGCCTCAGCGGGACTGCTCGTTGGGTTGACGTTGAAAATCAGCGCCGGATCTGCCTGCATCATGCTCCAGGTGATAATGTCTGCTTCAGAGACTCGTGCATGGCACTGCAAAAACTCGTTATTTCGGATGGCAATACGCGACACCGCACTTGGCCGAACAGCATTGCTTTCCAAAAGTGTCGGTAATTTATCTCGGTACTGCATCTGGTCAATTTGCTTCGACTGTAATGCCGAATCTGGTTTTTCCAGTGTATGCGACCCGTGACCCGCGATTAAATATCCGGCATGGTGATTGTGCAGCGCCTTGTAAATCCACATCGGGAACCGGTGTTCAGCCGTCATGCTGGTGGCAACAATCAATGCCTGATCGTAATCAGGGAAAAACACTTTTTTATGCGACCCGAATTGAATGGTTTTTGCGCCCATCAATAGTGGTGAGCCTACAGAACGATGATAAGGTGCGGCCAAGGTAGGTCCTCCGATACAACGTTGAAAGTTAGAAGGTACACATCGAGACGTAGCCCGACTTCTCCGATACGTCTTCCGGCTTTTTATCCAACTTGACTTGGCGATCTTCGTCGCGCATTAAATCGTACCGCAACACCTTGGTGCCCAGAGATTTTGACATGTCTCGGCAATGGATAAGGATGTGAACACGATTGGGTGGCAGGTGCGGGAACCGCTGCAAAAGGATTTTTGTGAACACGACAAACGACGTTTCATTGGTGTCAAATCCATATAGGTCTTCCAGGATGAAGTAAGTGTGATTTTTATTTCCCAACTTCCCCGGCTCAGGGCACAGCTTGACGCGAAAATGAATGGCCTCGCAGGACCATTCACGGTGCGGCAGCGCCATGAGTACGAAGTCTTTTAGTAAAGTGGACATAGAACCTCTCTGGTTGTGTTAGTTGCGCCCTTGGGCGATAAAAAAATTTTACGGGCAGTGATCCCGGTGACGAAATAAATCAGATCTGTTACAGGCAAGAGTTGCTTTTCACACAGAGGCGTACATACGCCGCTTCGACTTTCTGATGGATTGACGTAATGTCGTTGTGAATGTTGCTAAGTTCGATCCGCCTGGCATGGTAGGCGTTGGATAGTTCTATGCAGCGAAAACGTTGAGCCGCGATGTACTCGGCATGACTGGGGTTTTCCTGCATCGCAACGCCCCACTGCTTAGCAGCACGTAAGTACAAGTGTTTTGCCTCAAGCTCAAGTGCGATTTTGACTGCATCCACCTCGGGCAAATACTGTTTACCCAGGCGGTCAACGATATTCGATAAAACCTTCCTGCGTGCCATCAGACCAACTCCTACGGATAGTTGAAATATTGTACGGAATTGAGAGGATGGTACGATCGGTTGGGAAGTTGACGAAGAGAAAAGCAGGACAAAACGAGCGCCTTTTATTGCGTCTCGTTTTACGACGTCGCTAGCTTGGATATTAAAAACTTAAGGGGCAATTCAAAAGATTCTTTGTAGAATCTAAATTGTACTAGCACTGACTTGTGCTCGATGCTACGGCAAATCACAAATCAATTTTAAATATTGGCCTGTACTAAATATTCATATAAAGCGTTCTATGCCCCGGATTTATCTAGCACCACAACAGCTGGATTACTCTTTATATTTTTAATAATGATTCTGCCGTTGTTATACACTATAGTACGATGAGTTTTTGTTAGAGAGTCATCCCAATAACAAGGGTCGGAATCAAGATCTTTCCAATCATTTGGATTGTTTTCTTGTGGACGAAAAACCCCCATGCGAGTAGTGAAATCATTTTTAGGAAGACCATAAAAATCTTCAACCTCTGCCATTATACGAACCAGCAGAGAGAGCGCCTCTTTACGATCAGCAACAGGGGGGTGAGCTAGAAGTTTTTCGAAAAACAAATTAAGACGAACAGCTCTTGGGGGAAACGCCATAAAACAACCTCCAAAGTAATTAGTGATAATTGAATACCCATTGGATAAGAATCAAATCCCATATATTACACATTTATAACATGTTTTCATGTGGGGAAAATTATTTTGTGTCATTTAGCTATCTATTTCTCTATGTTATCCCACTCCTTTTCTCATTGATAATTTTGTAAACGGTTGAACGCGCAATCTGCATTTCTTTGGCAATGACAGTACCGCCTAACCCGCTTGCCTTCAGTTCTAAAACTCGTTCACGGTCAACCGACCGTTTGCGTCCAAATTTAACACCTTTGAGTAATGCTTCTTGCCGCCCCTCGTTTGTTCGTTCAAGGATTCGTTGTCTTTCCGCTTCAGCAACTGCTGATAAAATGGTGACCACCATCTTTCCCATTGAACCTTCCGTGCTTATGCCATCATCCAAAAATCGAACAGCGACACCCATTGAGTCAAATTCTTTTATTAGTTGGATCATGTCTGCGGTGTCTCGGCCGAGCCGGTCTAACTTTTTCACTAGGATAATATCACCCATCTCAACTTTAACTTTGAGTAACTGTAATCCTTCGCGATTAATATGGCTTCCCGATTCTTTATCGGTAAATAAACGGTGCTTTGCAACCCCAGCATCAATTAACGCTTTTTTCTGAATGTCAAGCGATTGTTGGCTGGTGGATACCCTAGCGTAACCAAAAAGACGCAAAATGTGTCTCCTAATTCATTATCGGACATATAGTGTCTATTAATTAAAATAATCGACTTAATAGACACTATTTTATTATTAATTTCAAGTGTCCGAAATATTATAACATATCGGACATTAATTAAATTGACAATATACCTTCCAGGTTATATCATTCATTATAACTCGGAGGTTATATATATTTATGTGGGAAATATTAACGAGAGATCTCTTTGATTCTTGGTTCGAAGAGCAAAATGAGGAAACTCAGATTGAAGTGTTGGCAGTGTTAATGATTTTACGTGAGGATGGCCCCAATCTTGGACGCCCTCAAGTTGACACCCTGAAGGGCTCACAGTTTCCCAACATGAAGGAACTGCGAATTCAGGTTGGTGGTCATCCGATTAGAGCGTGTTTCGCATTTGACCCAATTCGTCGTGGCATTGTGTTATGTGCCGGTGATAAGAAAGGAAAAGATGAAACCCGTTTCTACAAGAAATTAATCAAGATGGCCGATGCGGAATATGCAGCGCACTTATTAGAGCAGGAGAAATAACATGTCCACTTTAAATGAACTACTTGCAAAACAATCCCCCGAAACGCTGGCAAAAATTGAAGACCGAGCAGAAGAAATCCGGCGTGAAATCACACTAGCTAAAATTCGTGAGGAACTGAAACTTTCTCAAACTGAGCTAGCTCAATCACTGGGCGTTTCGCAACCTTCTATTGCTAAGCTTGAAAATGTTGATAACGATCCGAAGCTTTCAACTCTGAAGCGCTACATTAAAGCTTTAGGCGGTGAACTTTCTATCGATGTAACGTTACCGAATGGTAAGAGAATTGGATTGCATCTTTGAGCATAAAGCCTCTCAAGTTCATTTATAAATAAAAATATCTTTATTAAGCATGTCAAGGAGGAGTACATAAAAAAAATGGTGGCGCTGTTGCAAATTAAGGTGAAATTATGCATGTCAATTCAATAAGGTGAATTTTAGTGATGCAAAATATTGATGAACAAGAAATATTAGAGTTAATGATTGCGAATTATTCAAACTCTAAGTTTTCTCAAATAACTGAGCTGTTAAGGATGTCTAACAAAGGCAATGACTTATTGATGGAGTTTAGTAAATATGAAAACAGATTAAATTATTACCTATCTTTAACTTCTATTTATCACACCATAATTAACATATCTTCGATTTATGCTAGCCTAGCGCTACTTGACAATGATGGCGGAATTAAAAGCCCATCATCTAACCCAAAGGGTGTTTCAAGAATGAAGCTAGAGCCTTTCGTTGGTTTGTTGATTATCCAATTTCAAAAATTAGCAGAAACACATATAAAATATACAAAAGTAGTCAAAGACGAGAAAACAAGAATTTCTAAAGAAGAGAGTGAGTTGAAGATTTTTGAATTTATAAAACGCATAAAATCAATACGTGAATTTCAAAATTTGCGTGACGGCTCATTTGCACATCCATTCGAATTAAGAAATGAAATTAAAGTTTATAAGAACCAGGATATTGCTGAAACTTTTCAAAAAGCTATAACTGAATTCTGCGCCCCTGATATTCAACTAATAAAAGATAAGCTAGTGAATATGGTAAATAAAGAAACTTGTACAGGGGCTACTTATTTTAATAAATTAATGCTTTCTTTGCCAGAGAGCGAAGTTAATGAAAAGGAAGAATACAAAAAGATTATCAAAAGACAAGAGAATACATTTCGTGAATTTACTTCCTCCGTTAATAAGCCTGATTCTTTCAGTAACTTTAATTTATTGTTTCATGGTTTTTTATCATATTATTTTTGTGGATCTAATTTGGTTATAGAAAAAAATGAATTGAAATATAAAACAACAATGAAGGATTGTGTTTTTATTAAGTCATTATATGATTACTCCGAATATGTTAAAGTGAAATATTTAAGAAATATTGTGATCTATCTTTTGAATGAAGACAAATCATTTAACGAGCTACATCAAAAAGCCAGAACGTTAAAAGACAGTATTTGATATAAGTAACTGTTTTTCTATTCATAAACCGCCCCAAGAGGGGCGTGATGTCACTTTTCTCTATAAAAAATAAAATAACATTTTTGAATGCGCATGCTGTTGTTGATGTAACCGCAAAGACCTTCTCTGCCATTAGCGTCACGGCCGATCCACAATCCAGCCAGGCGCTTGTCTGGCTTTTCGGACAGTACATAGACCTTATTGTTGAATCGCTCTACGCTTGCTTTTGGCGTGCCTTCTGGAATGTTAAACTCACCCAGGTGCGCGTAGCTGTTCAGCCGCAGAACCGTAATACTGCCCTTTTCACCAGGCTCGGCTTGCTGCACTGATTCTTTGGTTGCCTGCCCAGCCTTCCCGGCGTAGACCGTGTTTGGGTCAAACTGTGGCGCAGCAAATGCGCTGCCGGTTAAAATGATTAGCGCCCCCACCAGCGCCAGGATTTTAGATTTCATCGGATACCCTCGTTGGATGCGCCCTATACCGCTTTAGGCGCAGATTATCAGCACAATCTCACACCCCCACGGCATGTGAATGGCCCGTATAAAGAGCTCCATAATTCAGGAGAAAAGGCGTTTTTTCAATACGAGCGGAGGGAAAGCGCTACGAATTGAGGACGAAAAAGGCGATCCCTGCACAGGCAATGCAGGTAGTCATCACCAATACCCCGAAATAGCGATAAAGCGATGAGAGGAATATGAAGATAATCAGCCCAATCAGAGTCGCGAGCCAAACACCCGGCGCTATCCCGAAGGCATACCAGGCATCAGCTGGAACCCAATACCTCGGCCAGTAGATAGAGATGAGCGCCTTGCCAAAAAGAATGCATCCAAACAACAGACTGATCAGCAGAGCATAGTGGAAAAATCGAAAGTAGAGCCCACCACTACGCATTCGGCTTTGGCTCGTAGTCACCTGGTTCAGTGGCAATAACTTCACCCAGTTCGGGGCTGTACCGGAGTAATTCGTTTTTATCCAGGTACTCAACGTGGCGTTTTGTTTTGCTGTTCGAGAAGCCGAGCTCATGCGCCAGCATATTGATAGAAGGACCGATGCCGGTGCGCTTCATCATGCTTTTCACCGCTTTGATAATGGCTTTACGATCTTCTGTCAGGTACACCTTATCAGTCAGTTCATCATAGCCCTGCCCTTTAGCAATACGCATCGTTCTGGCCGTGGTTTTCTCTCCATCTATAATGATACGGCCTTGCTCATGCAGCTGCTTCACACGCCGGGCAACCAGCCCCTTTGAATAACCCAGGGCCTTACCGATATCATCGTAAGTTGGTGGAGCGCCCTCTTCTTTGATGCATTTAACCAGGTAGTTAAATAGCGTCTCCAGATGGGCTGAAGGGACTTTAGCTTTCGTCACCAGTGGCTCAGTTTCGTTTGCAGGTAGTTGGTCTGACATGATCTTTGGTCACCTCAAGCAATATTAGGCTGGTTATGGTAATGGGCGGATCCGGGTCACACTGGCGTTAACCTGGCTTACCGGCGTTTTGCCTTGCAGGAGAGTTCTGGTTTCAGACAGTGAGATTAACGCATCCTCCAGCAATTGAATTTCTGCGTCGGAAGAGGCTTCACTAATGGCTGAATTAATCCTTTCGCCGACTGTATCGAGCTCCTGAATCACACTCGAAATGACACCAGTAAGATGAGACATATACCACCTATTCGTTATGTTTACTCTATTGTAAAACAGCGCTCAAATCCAGATGTTTAACGCGCTTTCTCATGCCTGCTCTGAGAGACAATTTCCAGACCCAGACTTGTGACCTCATAATGACAGCTGCCTTTATGCTTCAGGAGTTGCCGGGCCACCAATGCGTCAAGAATGATCCGGCTCCGGCTCAGTGTCTGAACGGTTAGTGGGCAACCCGGCCACCATTCTCCATCCTGCTGGTTAACGATATCGTGCAGCAACGCGTGCTGAAGTTTACCCAGTGGTGACGACATGGTTTTTCCTTTTCAATGCGGCTCGCCGGGCTTTAATGCGGGCGTGCGCTTCGGCTTGGGGATCGGTGCATAATTGAATCGCAAGTAAGAGCTGGTGGCGCTGCTTCCGTTCATCAGCGGTCATAAAATTGAGAGCAGTAAAACCGACGGGCATGGTGCCGTGGATACGGTAGCTCTCATCGAAGCGCGCTTGCGCTGCTGCGCTGAGCGCATTGAAACGAGCAGTGACTTCATCTCGGCCAATGTCATTGAACAGTGCGATAGCGCTCAGTTCGTCTTGGGGCGTGCTGGTCATAACGATTTGCCTGTTTGATTTGTTTACCCCTTCATTGTCACATCAGACCGTCCGGTGACGAAGGGGTTAGGCGAAGTTATTCAGTCCAGTGCGTGAGCTCGTCATCCACGATGTAATCAGCTTCATCCTGCTCAAACTCTTCGGCATCAGAGATGCTTTCTAAAGACGACTCAGCCCAATCACGGCATTGGGCCTTCCGCTCATCCTCACTACCGAACTCCCAGGATACCGAACGGGACAGCCAGGCGTTGTACAGTAATTCAAGGTTGTTTGCTTTAGTGCTCATAAATCTCTCTGATAATAATTAGATCGGTTATGAATGGTTACCTACACAAGTAAAGCATGAGGTGTACGCTCGGCGAAATTCCTGGCAGGAATGGAAATGGGAAGTTGGTGTATTGTAATGATTAGATTATTTATAGTTAGATCAATGTCTGGTATTAATATATTATTTTCGTTAATTAATTATATATCACTACCATATCACACATTGGAGGTGTTATGTCTGGAGTAAGACCCATCATTATGGGTAAGGCAATGGCTTTAAATGGCGACAAAACAACTACCGGTGCAACATGTATTGCAACCATAGAAACTGTAACGTGCTTTAATAAAAAAGCATTAAGAGTGGGTGACCCGACAACAAAATGCCCGAAATGTGGACAGACAGGCACCGTTGTTTCTGGGCAGCAAGGTTTTCTAAATCATGGGAAACTTCAAGCCGTACATGACTCAATTGTACAATGCGGCTGTCCGGCAGGTTCTAACAAGGTTATTGCTCATAGTGTAGCAGCACAAGCCCAGCCAAGTCGTTTTGCAACTCAAGCCCCAGCACCATCAACACCTTCACAGGGAACCAGCTTTGGCAGTCGGATCAACCCCGTAGCGCCAGCACCTTTAAATGGTGAATGCAGGGTTTCAGATAACTTGCTCTATGATGGCGTTTTTGTGTGGACGGAAACATTTGGTTCAGGCCATTCATTTATAACAATCCACAAAAATAATAAAGTCTCATTATATTCATACGGTCGCTACGGAACGCCAGGACCATTAACTTTAACGGGTGATGGAATACTTTTATATATGACCGGTGAGGATGCTCGAAAATACATCAGAGATGAGTTATATATAACGAATGCAAGGGTTTTTAAAATAACAGATGCGGACACAGACAAAACAGAAACTTATTTTAATAACCTTTGGAAATCAGGCAGCATACCTAACCTACCTGAAAAAGCAGGTGAGTTGACTCGTAGAAACGGAAGGTCTATAGATGTTTATGATGTCTCAGGTAATAATTGCACAACTCATACAGTGAAAGGGTTGAAGCAATCTGGCACACGTATATTTGAAGAGAGTTACACTCCAATACGAACGCAGTATCCGGTCGAGCGAGAAGAGGCGTTCACGGTGCCTGTTTCATTCCAGAGTTATTTGAATGGTAAGAAAAATAACTTTAATAAGCTTGATGTAATTGAAGTAACAAATGTCTTTCATGAACAGTACCCAAATATTGACAATCTTACGCCATCAGATAAAGGGACAATGATTCAAATTTTTGAATTTGCCACATCGTCAGCTCAAATTGGTGGAGAAGCAACAAGCTTTGATGGTGGAGAAATGGGTGGAGGGGTATTAGGTAGCACTTATGATAAATAGAACGTTTTTAAGATGGTTTTTGACCATCCTGTTGGTTTTATTATTTTATTTAGGCTTGGCCGTCTTTGATTTCGGGTTTAGTTCAAGCTTTACATACAACTACATGGTGATGGGAGATAATGAACCTATTACCGTTTGGCGTGCTTTCGTGGAGGATTTACGCGCCTACCACCAAAACACGTTGGCTTATGTATATCTGGGCACCCCAGTTTTGCTGGCGCTGTTATTTGTCATTCATAAAAAAATAAGATAGTAACTGTTATGACGAAGTCGGTGAGGGACTCCCCTCACCGGTACCGTTCACCCGCATTGAATCGTTCGATTAACACCGGCAAAGTATCAGTAAGACCATAATTAGCGACCGCTTTATCGCTGGCAGATTGACGCATAACCCCATTTTCAACGACGACAAAAGCCGTAATTCCGCTAAAGATAGTTTTTTCTCCCTCATAAACTTCGACGAACACACCAGGCTCAATGAGTTGTCGTTTAGGTCTGGAAGAAGGCCCGCCATTCGATGCCCGATCACCTTTCTTTGTCTTTGAGCTACCTGGCATGAACTGACCACCTTTATAGTGTTCACCGTTTACACCAACTTCGCCGCCTTTCTTTGCTTGGCCTTTCATGTCGATTAGTAGTCCTATTAATAGGTGGTATTAAAGAAAAGCCGGGTTAACACCCGGCCAGAAAAGTGAGGCCTTGATAGCTTACCCAGCACTGGGGTAAAGACGGTTTGTCTATACTGACTGGCTCACCGCAGTGGGCGACTGAAGAGCCAAGAAAGCCAGCGCCTAGCGCCAATACTAGCAATACCGAAAAAAGTGCTTTTTTATTCATTTCCGGGCTTGGTTAAATAAAACGATGACCGTTGTTATAGCGTGCGATCAGGTCGTCAATTCTACCTGTCAGTCCGCACATCCCAACGGCCACGTCACTGGCATTAATCTGCATAATGCCTTCTTCATCGACAGCGACCACTGCGCGCACTCGATCGAAGATCGATTCTTTTCCTGACTCCACCAGCTCATACCGACCTGGCTCAATCTGAAGTCGCCGTAAATCTCGGCTTTTGCGTTGAAGTGATTGGGTCATGAGTTGTTCCTGTTAGTTGTGGCTCCCATAGTGTGGCACAGCACATTCAGGGAACGAAATGATGTAAGTTTGCGATGCTGATTCAAACATTCAGGCGCATAATCCCCCTCGCAAAATAACAGTTTTCAAAATGATGTCGTGATTTTTAGGCAAAATGGTCACCAGTCAGCGACCGTATTTCACCATCAGTTCGTGATCACAAAAGTAGGCACCCCTGCCCCTATCGTCACGCGCTGCAAGTACGCTTCTATCGCGGGCTTATCCAAGACCCCGGTATGACGTAATTCAGCAGCCATGTCCGTTAATAACGTGACGTTGTCACGCATGAACTGGTTTATGATAGTGATCTGTTCGGCATGAAGGGTATTAAAGGCGGCGATGTTATGTCGCAGAGATTCGTCTTTACCGTCATCGATCAGTAGCACATTGCCAAAGCCGTTCTGAAGGTAACGGTCCGCTTGCTCACCCCATGAACGCATGTCCTCCTGCGACCCTTCGAATTGCTTGCCATAGACGGCCAATTCCGCAGCGGAGCCTCCGAGTGCCAACAACATTCGCCAATAAAGCTGATCGCGTGATGCTCGGCCATCAAGCGCAACGTTGCTTTCCATATAGCCCAGACGTAGTACAGTTCCGCGTGTTTCACGCGTAATGGCAACCCGCATGAATTCCGGATGAGTATTCTGAAGGGCATAGACCAGGGCATGGCCGCATTCATGGATTGCTGTCAGTTTCAGCGAGGCCTCTGATCGGCGAAGGGGGGCAGAAAAACGCCCATATTCGATATGTTGCGTTTGAATTTTTGAATTGCGTATGCATAACCGGTAAACAAAGGTGACAAGATAAAAACTTACCACTGCACTAATCGCCAATTCCGGGTCACGTAGTGCCCCGTCAATAACGCCATTAATCTCACCTTGGACCTGAGCGAAAAAACGGCAGACCAGCTGAAAAACGATCACCAGCAAAACGATATCGTAGACGAGCTTACCGAAGTAGCCGAGATAATCGAAAGTCGTAGTGCGCATAAAAGTGCTGATCACTAACCAGACCACAGCCAGAGGCATCGCCAGACCTAATAGGTTAACGATTATTTTTGTTGCTCCTGTCGCAGTATCGGGTGCAGGCCATCCCCAGAGGGACCAGAGGAGGAGCCCGGCCAATGCGATGAAGGAAAGGTGCTCACGAACAAAGGCGGTTGCACGAACCCATAGCGGGATCTGAGGCTTAAGCATGATTTTCCTCCCAGAGATGGATGGGGCCATTGGTTTGACGATGCTGTAGCGGTCGGGTCAATACCGCAGGGTTTGTCTCGTTGAAATACCGGCCAATTTCAATATCCGCTTTCACGGCACGAATGATGATACCGGCTAAGTGCAACGCCTCGGGCAGATCATAAACCGTCGGTTCGTCAATGGGGTCACCGCATTGCTCTTGTCCTGCCGTGATGCACAAAGGAATGACCAGGTCGCTTTCTTTCGAGTGAAAATCGCAGCTGAGCATGTGGCTATCATCATGACGGTAAGGCCAAACATGCGCGGTGAGCGCCTGACCTTTGGCCTGTTCACGGACATAGGCCACTATCTTTCCTGCAATGCCATGAAGCCCTGTATCGGTGAAGGTAAACCCAGAGGGAACGAGTTGACTCTTTTTGGGCGATTCCAGCGCGTCACGGGCATCGCTTTCGAGTTGGTATTGATCCAGCATCTCGGCAATGGCTTCGAAATTTAGCACATCGCTTAGTGCCTTGTTCAGATCGCCATTATGGGCTTGACTGGCTTTCAGGTGCTCTTCGGCCACCTTCACAAGCATATCAGCGGCCTGATCAAACAACCTCGCAGCCTGACGCATCAAGGACTCCGTTGCGGTTGACTCGGCTTTTGGCAATAAACCTGCCTGATAAAGGGTGTTTTTGAGATGATTGATTGCGTTTTCGTAGTTCATGGAGCTATGCCTATCGGTGGTATGAAGTTCCTCATGGTAGTGGCCGCACTGGGTATAGCGAATATTTAAGGTCCTCGTTTTGATGCCCTTTTCTGTACTCCGGTTTTCACGTCAATGTTATGGTTTTCAAAATTCATAATGAGGACTGCTTTGATGAAGAAAACAATGCTGGTTTTGCTGGTTGGCTTAGCTAATTCAACGATGGCACAAGCCAGTTTCACGATCCTTGAGGATGCCGACACGCAAGCCTATGAATCACCCAATTATGATGGCGGCCTCTATGGATCCAACGTACAGGATAATCTTCCGAAGCCGCCTGCCACTGAAGAAAAGCCAGAACCGGAACCGATCCACTCTGTTGATGTTGGTCAATTTAGCGTCGCGGGCATCCGCCTGGGAATGGATTTGAATGACGCGCTTGAAGCTGCGAATAAACACGCAGAGCAACGAAACATCAATGGTGTACGAACGCAAAGCCGTGATGGCAAAGTTACGGGAATGGCCTGGGCAAACAGTAATGAAGAGGTCATTGTGCAGCTGATTGATGACACTGAAGCAGCGCCAGATAAAAGCCTTGTAAAGGCTATTCGGTACACCTTCAATAACCCTGACAGTCTGGTCGCTGGCGCGATCGAAAAATACGGTGACCCCAGCACTAAATCTAATGGTAAGTTTATCTGGTGCGCCGCGAAAAGTGATGTGAAGAGTGAGTGCGATATGCGCGCCGCATGGATGCAGATTGATACCTACACGGTCAGCAGCATTGGCATTTTAGATGCAGTGGATCCAACTCTGATAAAACGCCTTAAGCAATTGCCCGTTGAAAAAGATGGCGATACAGCCGCAGAAGAGAAAGACGCTCAAGCATCGGTTTCACCTGGCCTATAAGAAAACAACCAGCCAAACGGCTGGTTGAATAACGTATTAAATACAAGAACCACCGGACGTATCGATGACCTGCCCTGTAATCCAACGACTTCGTTCTGAAGCCAAAAATGACACAACCTCGGCAATGTCGTTAGGTTTACCCACGCGTGAAAATACCGAGAATTCAGACGCCATCTTTTGAGCCTGTGCTTCGTGTAGCCAACCGCTGTTCATGTCAGTATCAACAACGCCAGGGGCAACAGCATTCACCGTAATACCACGAGAGCCCAATTCGCGTGCCAGCGATAACGTGAGCGTATTTATCGCACCCTTAGATGCCGCATAAATAGCTCGTTGGGGATCGGCAACTCGGGTTAAAACCGTCGATACGTTGATGATGCGCCCTGCTACATTAATGTGTGGTATCGCTGCTTTTAGTAAGAAAAACGGCGCTTCAACGTTGATAGACATGACTGTATTATAAATAGCAGGCTCAGTTTCAGTAATTGAAGCAGAAGGCGCGACACCGGCACAGTTAACCAGAATATCAATCCCTTGATAACCTTTTTCCTGAATGCGCTGGAAGAATTTCTGCCAAAGCTGGGATGCTTCCTGCCCTGCATGACTTGCAAAGTCCGCAGTAAAGACATCGGCATCGGCACCCAGCTGGTGGACCTCGTGAATGACAGATTTTGCCGCCTCCTGGTCTTTACCGCAATGGATCCCTACGTAGGACACGCCCATTTTAGCTAACGTCAGCACTATCTCACGCCCTATCCCCCTTGAGCCTCCCGTCACTAAAGCTACTTTCCCAGATAAATCAGTTTCGACGTTGTGCGTTACCATTCAAAAATCTCCGCTTACTGGGGTTCTACGCCGGAACCGCCGAAATTTCCGACATTGAGTCAAAGAAAGTATAAGTAATTGACTGGTATGTTCTTTCTATTTGCTTATGCACTCTAATATCATTGATAACGAGTGACCTTAATATAGAAGGTCACGAATCATCTTTGTTTTCTAACTCTGATTTTGGGGGAAGCTGCTGCCAAACTTTTTTTCTTTTGCTTTAAGGCACGTCTCAAACCAATTGACATCGGTATCTTCAAGCTCTTGTTCTATTACTAAGGTCTCGAGCCTTTTTGCCTTAATTTTTGGCTAATACGGGAGAGCCCATGGTATTTATTTAATAATTCGCGAGTGATGCTGCCAACTTACTGATTTAGTGTATGATGGTGTTTTTGAGGTGCTCCAGTGGCTTCTGTTTCTATCAGCTGTCCCTCCTGTTCAGCTACTGACGGGGTGGTGCGTAACGGCAAAAGCACCGCCGGACATCAGCGCTATCTCTGCTCTCACTGCCGTAAAACATGGCAACTGCAGTTCACTTACACCGCTTCTCAACCCGGTACGCACCAGAAAATCATTGATATGGCCATGAATGGCGTTGGATGCCGGGCAACTGCCCGCATTATGGGCGTTGGCCTCAACACGATTTTACGTCACTTAAAAAACTCAGGCCGCAGTCGGTAACCTCGCGCATATAGCCGGGCAGTGACGTCATCGTCTGCGCGGAAATGGACGAACAGTGGGGCTATGTCGGGGCTAAATCGCGCCAGCGCTGGCTGTTTTACGCGTATGACAGGCTCCGGAAGACGGTTGTTGCGCACGTATTCGGTGAACGCACGATGGCGACGCTGGGGCGTCTTATGAGCCTGCTGTCACCCTTTGACGTGGTGATATGGATGACGGATGGCTGGCCGCTGTATGAATCCCGCCTGAAGGGAAAGCTGCACGTAATCAGCAAGCGATATACGCAGCGAATTGAGCGGCATAACCTGAATCTGAGGCAGCACCTGGCACGGCTGGGACGGAAGTCGCTGTCGTTCTCAAAATCGGTGGAGCTGCATGACAAAGTCATCGGGCATTATCTGAACATAAAACACTATCAATAAGTTGGAGTCATTACATAATTCGCGATAGAATGAAACATTAATGGAACGGTTGATAAATGTACTACTTATGAGATATTGATCACTAATTGTTTTTGTTTTTGAGGTTTTTATCACTAAAAAAAGCGATTTTATGATTTATTTTAATATGTAAATTTACTATCAAAAATAACAAGGTGTAAAAATGAAATTAACAAGCATTGCTGCGGTTATAGGGTTTATAGTTCTTTCCTCTTCAACTTTAGCTTCTGATCGCCTCATGGATGGTCCAGCAGATACCGATAGTATTCGTGTTGGGTCATATAACATAATGGCCTCTAGAATGGGGAGTACTGATGCCATTGTAGAAGCAATTCGTAAAATGAATGTTGATATTATTGGACTGCAAGAAGTTGATAACATGACTGGGCGTTCTGGTAAGAACTTTAGTAAAGAGGGTTCTAACCCAGTCAATCAAGCAGAGTATATAGCTAATAAGTTGGGAATGAATTATTACTTCTGCAAGGCTATAGATCATGATGGTGGGGAATATGGTACAGCAGTACTGTCTAAGTATGATTTGAAATTGAGTAAAAGGATGGAACTACCTAACATCAAAGGTGCGGAGCAAAGAGCGGCCTGTGCTGTAGAAGTTGATGTCCCTAATTATCCTGCGCCTGTTATGTTAGTAACTACTCATTTGGACTTCACTACGCAGCCATTACGAGCAGAGCAAGTAAGAACTCTTCAAACAAAATTCTCTTCTTGGCAGTTTAAAAATGCACTTCCAATTATAGTGGGTGATCTTAATTTACCACCTCAATCAACAGAGTACTTGGATTTAACAGCATGGTTCAATGACACTGATAAGGAATTGAAGTACACGGCACCATCATGGAATCCAGACAGGAAAATTGATTATATACTTACATCAAATGCTCAAAAATGGGACATTAAAGATGTATATATTCCTAAACCGTCAGATAGAGCGACCCCTGAAAGTAAGCCATATGCATCTGTCTCAGATCATTTACCTTTACTTGTCGAAATGAAGTTAACTGAACAATAATTCGGATAAGGGGTTCTGGGTTCTACGCCGGAACCGCCTAAATTTCCGATCTGATATTTTAATGATCTTTAGGAACTTTAATTACACCATCAACAATACCCTACGCCAACCGTTCTATCCATTTAGCAAAGCGGAAGTAATCTGGGTATTGAATGCAGATGTAATCCATTTGAACCTTTGATGGACTGTCCATGACCCTTTTGAGGGCAGGCATAATCATGGACAATTTTTACTAGATGTTGCTGTGTAGTTAAATCGGTCATTTTTGTCCTCGTGAAAGTGTTCGATAAACCGTTGCACGCGAGACGGTAAATAGTTCCGCTAGATCGCTGATAGAGTACTGGCCAGTATCACGCATACGGCATAGTTCTTTTTGTTGTTTTTCAGATAATTTAGGCTGTTTTCCTTTCAATTTTCCCTTTGAACGGGCAACAGCCATCCCCTCTTTAGTTCGTAGTCGAATAAGGTCTCCTTCAAACTCTGCAAAAGTAGCAAGAATATTGAAGAACATTTTCCCCATCGGGTCTGTTGGATCATAGATACTGTCCCCTAGAGCGAGTTTCGCTCCTCGAGCTTGTAGGATATCAGCAATACCTCTTGCATCAGGTACTGAACGGGCTAAACGATCTAGTTTTGGAACAACTAGCGTATCTCCCTCTCGAACCGCTGCAAGCGCCTGTTCTAGGCCCGGCCTCTGTCGGTTTGAACCAGTCAGTCCTTTGTCTGTATAGATCCTGTCAGTGGAAACGCCTAGATTTATCAGCGCATCTATCTGGGCAGTTAGGTCTTGTTGGTCTGTGGAGCAAATGGGAATTGACGTTCCTTCCAAACATTCACGTAAAATCTGTTGTGCGTGTTTAGATTGGAGTGAACGCCGTTTCCATTTAGGTGGGTACGTTGGAGCCGCATTATTTTCGCTTTATGAATCTAAAGGGTGGTTAACTCGACATCTTGGTTACCGTGAAGTTACCATCACGGAAAAAGGTTATGCTGCTTTTAAGACCCACTTTCACATTTAAGTTGTTTTTCTAATCCGCATATGATCAATTCAAGGCCGAATAAGAAGGCTGGCTCTGCACCTTGGTGATCAAATAATTCGATAGCTTGTCGTAATAATGGCGGCATACTATCAGTAGTAGGTGTTTCCCTTTCTTCTTTAGCGACTTGATGCTCTTGATCTTCCAATACGCAACCTAAAGTAAAATGCCCCACAGCGCTGAGTGCATATAATGCATTCTCTAGTGAAAAACCTTGTTGGCATAAAAAGGCTAATTGATTTTCGAGAGTTTCATACTGTTTTTCTGTAGGCCGTGTACCTAAATGTACTTTTGCTCCATCGCGATGACTTAGTAAAGCACATCTAAAACTTTTAGCGTTATTACGTAAAAAATCTTGCCAGCTTTCCCCTTCTAAAGGGCAAAAGTGAGTATGGTGCCTATCTAACATCTCAATGGCTAAGGCGTCGAGCAAAGCCCGCTTATTTTTTACATGCCAATACAATGTAGGCTGCTCTACACCTAGCTTCTGGGCGAGTTTACGGGTTGTTAAACCTTCGATTCCGACCTCATTAAGCAGCTCTAATGCGCTGTTAATCACTTTACTTTTATCTAATCTAGACATCATTAATTCCTAATTTTTGTTGACACTCTATCATTGATAGAGTTATTTTACCACTCCCTATCAGTGATAAAGAAAAGTGAAATGAATAGTTCGACAAAGATCGCATTGGTAATTACGTTACTCGATGCCATGGGGATTGGCCTTATCATGCCAGTCTTGCCAACGTTATTACGTGAATTTATTGCTTCGGAAGATATCGCTAACCACTTTGGCGTATTGCTTGCACTTTATGCGTTAATGCAGGTTATCTTTGCTCCTTGGCTTGGAAAAATGTCTGACCGATTTGGTCGGCGCCCAGTGCTGTTGTTGTCATTAATAGGCGCATCGCTGGATTACTTATTGCTGGCTTTTTCAAGTGCGCTTTGGATGCTGTATTTAGGCCGTTTGCTTTCAGGGATCACAGGAGCTACTGGGGCTGTCGCGGCATCGGTCATTGCCGATACCACCTCAGCTTCTCAACGCGTGAAGTGGTTCGGTTGGTTAGGGGCAAGTTTTGGGCTTGGTTTAATAGCGGGGCCTATTATTGGTGGTTTTGCAGGAGAGATTTCACCGCATAGTCCCTTTTTTATCGCTGCGTTGCTAAATATTGTCACTTTCCTTGTGGTTATGTTTTGGTTCCGTGAAACCAAAAATACACGTGATAATACAGATACCGAAGTAGGGGTTGAGACGCAATCGAATTCGGTATACATCACTTTATTTAAAACGATGCCCATTTTGTTGATTATTTATTTTTCAGCGCAATTGATAGGCCAAATTCCCGCAACGGTGTGGGTGCTATTTACCGAAAATCGTTTTGGATGGAATAGCATGATGGTTGGCTTTTCATTAGCGGGTCTTGGTCTTTTACACTCAGTATTCCAAGCCTTTGTGGCAGGAAGAATAGCCACTAAATGGGGCGAAAAAACGGCAGTACTGCTCGGATTTATTGCAGATAGTAGTGCATTTGCCTTTTTAGCGTTTATATCTGAAGGTTGGTTAGTTTTCCCTGTTTTAATTTTATTGGCTGGTGGTGGGATCGCTTTACCTGCATTACAGGGAGTGATGTCTATCCAAACAAAGAGTCATCAGCAAGGTGCTTTACAGGGATTATTGGTGAGCCTTACCAATGCAACCGGTGTTATTGGCCCATTACTGTTTGCTGTTATTTATAATCATTCACTACCAATTTGGGATGGCTGGATTTGGATTATTGGTTTAGCGTTTTACTGTATTATTATCCTGCTATCGATGACCTTCATGTTAACCCCTCAAGCTCAGGGGAGTAAACAGGAGACAAGTGCTTAGTTATTTCGTCACCAAATGATGTTATTCCGCGAAATATAATGACCCTCTTGATAACCCAAGAGGGCATTTTTTACGATAAAGAAGATTTAGCTTCAAATAAAACCTATCTATTTTATTTATCTTTCAAGCTCAATAAAAAGCCGCGGTAAATAGCAATAAATTGGCCTTTTTTATCGGCAAGCTCTTTTAGGTTTTTCGCATGTATTGCGATATGCATAAACCAGCCATTGAGTAAGTTTTTAAGCACATCATCATCATAAGCTTTAAGTTGGTTCTCTTGGATCAATTTGCTGACAATGGCGTTTACCTTACCAGTAATGTATTCAAGGCTAATTTTTTCAAGTTCATTCCAACCAATGATAGGCATCACTTCTTGGATAGGGATAAGGTTTTTATTATTATCAATAATATAATCAAGATAATGTTCAAATATACTTTCTAAGGCAGACCAACCATTTGTTAAATCAGTTTTTGTTGTGATGTAGGCATCAATCATAATTAATTGCTGCTTATAACAGGCACTGAGTAATTGTTTTTTATTTTTAAAGTGATGATAAAAGGCACCTTTGGTCACCAACGCTTTTCCCGAGATCTCATCTATTGAAACAGCTTGATAGCCTTTTTCAACAAACAATATTCGTGCTGAGTTAACCAGTGATTGATAGGTACTCTTAAAATTTTCTTGTTGATGATTTTTATTTTCCATGATAGATTTAAAATAACATACCGTCAGTATGTTTATGGTATCATGATGATGTGGTCGTGACAATCTTAAGAACATTTAGGTTATTTTATGTATATTGAACAGCATTCTCGCTATCAAAATAAAGCTAATAACATCCAATTAAGATATGATGATAAGCAGTTTCATACAACGGTTATCAAAGATGTTCTATTATGGATTGAACATAATTTAGATCAGTCTTTACTGCTTGATGATGTGGCGAATAAAGCGGGTTATACCAAGTGGTATTTTCAGCGGCTGTTCAAAAAAGTAACAGGGGTCACACTGGCTAGCTATATTCGTGCTCGTCGTTTGACGAAAGCGGCTGTTGAGTTGAGGTTGACGAAAAAAACTATCCTTGAGATCGCATTAAAATATCAATTTGATTCCCAACAATCTTTTACACGTCGATTTAAGTACATTTTTAAGAGTACCAACCCAGCTTCTCAACGGATTTATACCATGGCACTTTAAAGCCAGCATCACTGACAATGAGCGGTGTGGTGTTACTCGGTAGAATGCTCGCAA